>NZ_JBFRPJ010000002.1:0-11562 GCF_041471945.1 Vibrio sp. 10N.261.51.A4 | reverse complement strand
CGAGATGCGAGATGCGAGATTGATGTGCTTGTGTAGTAAAAAGCTCAGGCAATAAAAAACGGAGCCTTAAGCTCCGCTTCTTATTGTATTCGCTAATTAAAAATTAACGAGCACGGAAGACGATGCGGCCTTTAGAAAGGTCGTATGGAGTCATCTCAACAGTTACTTTATCACCAGTAAGAATACGGATGTAGTTCTTACGCATTTTACCAGAGATGTGTGCTGTCACTACGTGACCGTTTTCAAGCTCAACACGGAACATTGTGTTTGGTAGAGTATCAAGGACAGTGCCTTGCATCTCGATTACGTCTTCTTTAGCCATCTAATCCTCTTTCGAAATTTGGCGGTTTTCAACGGCTTGATTGTGCCGTTAAAATCAAAATATGTAAAGTTGTCGCGTATTCTACCCTTGCCACCGCTGATTTACTAGCCTTTGATGACGTTGAAATCGTACTTTATAGTTCATCGCAGGGCATTCATCGATTTGATAACCCAAATATAACCATTGTTTTTGTTCTTTCTGGGCATGTTGGATCTGAAATAGAACGCCAAGTGTTCCCATCGAAATGTCTATATCAGGATCGAAGAAGGTATAAAACGCGCTCGTACAGTGAGCCATGATGTCGGTTACGGCGATACCAACCAACTTGTTCTCATCATAGATGTGCATGAACTTTGTAGTAAGCCACTCATTTTTAGAGAATTGTAGAAACTCTTCTTTCTTGGGTGGGTACATGGTTCCCGAACGGTGACGAGCGGTGATATAGCGACTGTATAAGTCAAACCAGTTGTCATCCATCTCATCTTTCAGTTCCCAACGTAGTGATTTTCCTTTGTTAAGGATCCGTCGTTGGCTTTTGGAAAGCTTAACCTCAGGAATTGAAAGCCGAATCGCTTGGCATGCTGAGCAATTATCGCAATGTGGCTTATAAATGGTTGAACCACTGCGGCGAAATCCATTCGCAAGCAGAACTTCATAGTTATCTGAGGTGTGCATGTGTTCGTCAAGCGTGACCGCCACTCTCTCTTCGAAGTGAGGTAAGTAGCTGCAAGCGTGATTGTCTGTTAATCCAATTCTGATTTGTTGTAAATCTGGATTCATTAAGGCATTTCCTTTAGCCATTGGGTTTTAAAGCATGCATCGTCAACGGAGAACTCTTTGAGTAATTGCAGAGAGCCTAGGAATTCATCCCTATCAACCTCGATAGCGCCCAAGGATTCCAAGTGAGGGTTCATGACTTGGCAATCAATCAGTTGTCCGCCGAATCGGGTAAAGTGTTTACAAAAGTACCACAGCGCAATTTTAGAGGCATTGGTCTTTAGGCTGAACATCGATTCACCGCAAAAGACTTGGCCTCTTTGTAAGCCGTAAAGTCCACCGATCAGTTCATCATCTTGCCAAACCTCAACCGAGTGGCAGAAACCTAATGAAGCGAGTTTGCGGTAGGCTGACTGCATGTCGCTGTTTAGCCAGGTTTCTTCTTCGGGTCTTAGTGAAGAGCAATAACCAATTACTCTGTCCGTCGCTTGGTTGATGCTGACTCGGTAATTGTGCTTTCTTTGAAACTTTTTAAGACTTTTTGACGGTTCGAATGTCTTAGGATTAAATACCGCTCGCGGTGCAGGGCTCCACCAAAGTATAGGCTCACCTGGGCCATACCATGGAAATATACCTTGGCTATAAGCGTTTAAAATTCGCATTGGTGATAAATCACCACCGAAGGCGAGCAGACCGTTGGGGTCATCAAGCGCGTCGAAAGGCGAAGGAAACTCTATACTAGTAGTATCAAGTTCGGTTAGGTATATAGTCATAAGTACCGCATTACAGATTAATCACTGACCAAGAGGTCTTTAGGAGTTTTACCATGAAGAAGTTGCTTTGGATTTTACTTGTTTTGCCCATGTTGGCAAATGCAGCTTACAACAGAAACCAAGCTCGACCAGTAAACGAGGTGGTTTATGGTGAGATTGATACGGTCAGATACATCACTCAGCAAGAGATCGTTGAGTCGAAAGCGAATGGTTGGGAAACCTTGTTAGGTGCGGCGATTGGTGGCTTGATTGGTAACCAGTTTGGCGGCGGCACTGGTAAAGAAGTGGCGACAGCTGTAGGTGCAGTAGCAGGTGCGGGTATTGCTCGTAACCGAGGTAACACACAATATAAAGTAGAGTACAAACTGGTCGAGTTATTGGTCAAAACCAAAGACGACAAGTTGGTCAACATTATCCAAGATGTCGATAACTCGATGCTGTTCAACCGAGGCGATGATGTACGAATTCTCTATTTTTCAGATGGTGTTCGAGTTGATCTCGTGTACTAGTATATAAATACGATTGATTGGCTAATTAATCACCGGTTTGGGCTGGATTAGCTCTGGAGTTCGTTGGAAAAGTTCGTTAGTCTGCAAGTACGAAGAATTATTCATCACCCGAAAATAAATACGCGCCAGTGACTTCGGGTGGTACAAGGACTATAAGATTTAATGGAAAGCCTTACGTTACAACCAATTCAAAAAGTGAACGGGGAAGTTAACCTACCTGGTTCAAAAAGCGTTTCCAACCGTGCACTTCTTTTGGCTGCACTTTCTACGGGAACCACTCGCCTAACAAACTTGCTAGACAGTGATGATATTCGTCATATGTTGAATGCATTAACTCAGTTAGGTGTTGATTATCAGTTGTCTGCAGACAAAACCGTTTGTGAAGTGACAGGTGTTGGTGGTGCATTTTCAAGTGACAAAGCCCTAGAGCTTTTCTTAGGTAATGCGGGTACGGCGATGCGTCCGTTGGCGGCTGCACTATGTTTAGGTCGCGGTGAATACGTTCTTACTGGTGAGCCTCGTATGAAAGAGCGCCCAATTGGCCACTTAGTAACAGCACTGCGAGAAGCCGGTGCCGACGTTGAATACTTAGAAAATGAAAACTACCCGCCATTGAAGATCACAGGTACTGGTCTGAAGAGCGGTACAGTTTCTATCGACGGTTCTATCTCTAGTCAATTCTTGACGGCATTTTTGATGGCTGCGCCCTTAGCTGAAGGTGAAGTGACCATTAAAATTGACGGTGAATTGGTTTCTAAACCTTACATCGATATTACGCTGCACATCATGAAGCAATTTGGTGTGGACGTGATCAATAATGATTACCAAGAGTTTGTGATTCCTACCGGGCAATCTTACTCGGCACCGGGTGATTTCTTGGTTGAAGGTGATGCATCATCTGCGTCATATTTCCTTGCAGCCGCTGCTATCAAAGGTGGTGAGATTAAGGTCACTGGTATTGGTAAAAACAGTATCCAAGGTGATATCCAATTCGCTGATGCGCTTGAGAAAATGGGTGCGGAAATCGAATGGGGTGACGACTACGTTATTTCTCGTTGTGGCGAGCTGAAAGGCATTGATATGGACTATAACCATATCCCAGATGCTGCGATGACTATCGCGACAACCGCATTGTTTGCGAAAGGCACAACGGCAATCCGTAATGTCTACAACTGGCGTGTGAAAGAGACAGACCGCTTGGCTGCAATGGCAACAGAGCTACGCAAAGTCGGCGCTGAAGTGGAAGAGGGTGAAGATTACATTATTGTTAACCCTGTGGCTGAACTGACTCATGCGGCGATTGATACTTACGATGATCACCGTATGGCGATGTGTTTCTCGCTGGTTGCCTTGAGCGATACGCCTGTGACGATTAATGATCCAGGTTGTACGTCAAAGACATTCCCTGATTACTTCGACAAGCTGAAAATGCTAAGTCTATAAAAATGCTTAGTATGTAAAGGTTTAGGAACAAAAAAGCTTGCCTAAGTGGCAAGCTTTTTAATTATTGCTGAATTGTAAATTCTTTCGAAAGGTGGTGCGCTAAGTATTTAAACATGTTAAATACCGCGGTTGTATTCTCGGTCGGCATTCCATTGCTGTCTAAGAAGTATTCACCTTTGAAGACGAGTACATCGTCTTTTTCTACTACGCTGTTTGCGCGCATGCCTTCAATGTAGTCATCATGTGATTGGATAATTTGGTTTGCGATAAGCAGTAAATCAAATTCTGCTATTACTTTCTTTGTCATGAGTTTATCTCTGATAACTGAATATAACGTTGAGTTTATGGTGTCGAACTAGAAATTCAATGATTTCACAACCGATTAAGAGAGTCTTTTCAAACATCCACAATTTATTTTGTGATTTACGGCAAAAATAATTGAATGGGGCTCGCGTTAGATTCGCGGACAAGCTTAGTATGAGCCCGTTTAGACGTAATGCCTGATGAATAGGCTCTTGCAAGTATTCTTAGTGAGTACTTTATAGCTTCTTTATATTGTGACCCTTTTATCTATGAGTCGTCGAATTGTCGAGCGATCAGATCCAATTTTGAAAAAAGCGGTTGATCTTCTAGTAATCTCGCACAATAGTAAAAAAAGAAGCAATGAATTTAGAATATCATGCGTAAAAGCCCACAAGCTAAATTGTTGGTGCTGAAGCATCGTGATTAAGGACGTTAGAGTCAATATGGGTAAATCGCTCGTTATAGTGGAGTCGCCAGCCAAGGCTAAAACTATCAATAAATATCTTGGCAAAGACTTTGTCGTTAAGTCGAGTGTAGGTCACGTACGTGATTTACCAACGGCAGGTCAAAGTACTGGTCAAAAGGCTGCTGCAGTTTCAACCAAGGGTATGAGCCCAGAAGACAAAGCTCGTATCAAAAAAGAAAAAGATCGCAAAGCTCTTATCAAAAAGATGGGTATCAACCCATATAAAGAGTGGGAAGCGAACTATCAAATCCTACCTGGTAAAGAGAAAGTCGTCGCTGAATTGCAAAAACTGGCTGAGAACGCAGACCATGTTTATCTCGCAACCGATTTGGACCGCGAAGGAGAAGCTATCGCATGGCACCTTCGTGAGATCATCGGTGGCGATGAAACGCGATACAAGCGAGTGGTTTTTAACGAAATCACCAAGAATGCTATTCAACAAGCTTTCGAAACTCCAGGTGAGCTAAACATTGATGGCGTAAACGCACAACAAGCACGACGTTTTATGGATCGTGTTGTTGGCTTTATGGTTTCACCTCTGCTTTGGAAAAAAGTAGCACGAGGCCTGTCCGCTGGCCGTGTTCAATCAGTAGCGGTAAAACTACTGGTAGAGCGTGAGCGCGAGATCAACGCCTTTATCCCTGAAGAGTTCTGGGATGTGCATGCTGATACTAAAACAGCAGAGAAAACCGACTTTAGACTGCAAGTAGCGCAGAAAGACGGTGTTGCGTTTAAACCTGAAAATGAAGCGCAAACACAAGCTGCTGTTAGCGTTTTAGAAAAAGCGCAATACGAAGTCTGTAAACGTGAAGACCGCCCAACAAAGAGTAAGCCGTCTGCACCTTACATCACGTCGACGCTGCAACAAGCGGCGAGTACGCGTCTTGGTTATGGCGTAAAGAAAACCATGATGCTGGCTCAACGCCTGTATGAAGCGGGTTACATCACTTATATGCGTACTGACTCAACCAACTTGAGCTCAGAAGCTGTAGAAGCAGCTCGTGAATACATTGGTTCTGAGTACGGCGCGCAATACCTTCCACCTAAAGCACTTGTATACGGCAGCAAAGAGGGCGCTCAAGAGGCCCACGAAGCGATTCGTCCTTCAAGTGTAGATGTTAAGTCGGAAGACCTAAACGGTGTAGACGCAGACGCACACAAGCTTTACTCGCTAATTTGGAATCAATTCGTTGCGTGTCAAATGACACCAGCTCAATACGATTCAACGACAGTAAGCGTTAAAGCAGATGAGTACACGTTAAAAGCGAAAGGTCGTATCCTTAAATTTGATGGTTGGACTCGTGTTCAGCGTCCAATGGGTAAGAACGAAGATACGATCCTTCCAGCAGTTCAGATCGGCGATAAGCTTGATCTGATCGCGCTAGACCCTAAACAGCACTTCACTAAGCCACCGGCTCGTTTCACTGAAGCGGCGCTAGTTAAAGAGCTTGAGAAGCGCGGTATTGGTCGTCCTTCAACATACGCATCAATCATCTCGACAATTCAAGACCGTGGTTATGTAAAAGTTGAACAGCGTCGTTTCTATGCTGAGAAGATGGGTGAAATTGTTACTGACCGTCTAGACGGCAGCTTCAATGACCTAATGAACTACGACTTCACTGCTCGTATGGAGCAGAAGTTGGACCAAATCGCAGAAGGCGAGGCAAGCTGGAAAGGCGTGCTAGATAACTTCTTCGAAGACTTTACTGGCGATTTGGAAAAAGCGGATCTAGACGAAGACGCTGGTGGCATGAAGCCAAATCATATCGTAGAAACTGATATTGAGTGTCCAACTTGTAGCCGTAAAATGGGTATTCGTACTGCTTCGACAGGCGTATTCCTTGGTTGTTCTGGCTATGCACTTCCACCAAAAGAGCGTTGTAAGACAACAATCAACCTTGGTGATGAAGAAGGTATTATTAACGTTCTTGAAGAAGACGTTGAAACAGCAGCACTTCGAGCGAAAAAGCGTTGTCCTATTTGTGAAACGGCAATGGATGCTTATCTGATTGATGATAAGCGTAAGATGCACGTGTGTGGTAACAACCCTAACTGTGAAGGTTACGTGGTTGAACACGGTGAATTCAAAGTCAAAGGCTACGATGGTCCACTTGTTGAGTGTGACAAATGTGGTTCTGACATGGTTCTGAAGAACGGTCGTTTTGGTAAATACATGGATTGTACCAATGACGATTGTAAGAACACTCGTAAGATTCTAAAAAATGGCGAAGTTGCGCCACCGAAAGAAGACCCGGTACATTTCCCTGAACTTCCATGTGAAAATTCAGACGCGTACTTTGTTCTTCGTGATGGTGCTTCTGGTCTATTTATGGCTGCGAGCAACTTCCCTAAATCACGTGAAACACGTGCACCATTAGTGGAAGAGTTGGTTCGTTTTAAAGACCGTATCTCACCTAAGTTCCAATACCTAGCATCAGCGCCAGTTGCTGACCCTGATGGTAAGCCGACAGTGGTTCGTTTTAGTCGTAAGACTAAAGAAAACTACGTTCGTACTGAAGTAGATGGAAAACCGTCCGGTTGGACTGCGTTGTACATCGACGGTAAGTGGGAAGTTACGGATAAGCGTAAAAAGCCTAAAGAGAAGTAACTGAACGTTATTGATGAAAAAGCAGCCTAATGGCTGCTTTTTTTTTGATCTCAATATGACTAATTATGCAACTTGTTGACCTGGTGTTTCGTCGGTGGGGATTTATTAAATTCACACCGCGAAATTAATGGCGGCAATTAATCATATCTTCTTATGCAACTTTAACGAAAATGTAACTTAATTAAAATATTGTAACTCACAGATCAGCGTTTAGTTGTATACCTGATGTGTGTCGGGTGTTAATGTAATGTTTCGTCTGGACGGTGTAGTGTGAGCTGCTTTAAGTCTTAGGAAAGCAATCAGCTTACGTACCACAGAATGGCGTATTAAAAATTGAATTCGGCCGAAAAGTCGATAACGTATATAAAACCAAGTGCAAAGAATAGTGCACACATAACAACGTTTGGCTTAGGATATTGTCACTGTATGTGAATGGATATTCGCTAAATACCGAAATAAGTGTTGGTGCTCATCCCCCAGAGGAAGATACCTCTACGAGTACTAACATCGACAAGCTATAGATATATGGAGAATAAAATGGCTGGTGTATTGGGAATGATTCTTGCTGGTGGTGAAGGCTCTCGCTTAAGACCTTTAACTGAATCTCGCAGCAAACCCTCGGTTCCTTTCGGTGGTAGTTACCGCTTAATTGATTTCGCTTTGAACAACTTCGTTAATGCTGATCTAATGAAGATCTACGTATTAACACAATTTAAGTCACAGTCACTGTTCCACCATATGAAAAAAGGCTGGAATATCAGTGGCATAACAGACCGTTTTATCGACCCAATTCCTGCGCAAATGCGTAAAGGAAAGCGTTGGTATGAAGGCACAGCAGATGCTATCTACCAAAACATGGGCTTTATGGAGTTGGAAGAACCTGATCAAGTATGTATTTTTGGTTCAGACCATATCTATAAGATGGACATCAAACAGATGCTTGATTTCCATAAAGAGAAGAAAGCGGCTCTCACAGTATCAGCATTGCGCATGCCGCTTGCTGAAGCATCAGAATTCGGTGTTATTGAGGTTGATGCTGACGGCCGTATGATTGGCTTTGAAGAGAAACCTGCAAATCCGAAGTCGATCCCGGGCGATCCAGAATCAGCGCTCGTTTCAATGGGCAACTACGTGTTCGAAGCGAAAGAGCTTTTTGCCGAACTAACGGAAGATGCTGATAGAGAAGGTTCGACACACGATTTCGGCAAAGACATTATTCCAAACATGTTCCCACGTGGTGATGTGTTTGTTTATGATTTCAGCACCAACCGTATTACTGGTGAGAAAGAAGAAGTTTACTGGCGCGATGTAGGTACGATTGACGCGTACTGGCAAGCGCACATAGACCTTCTTAAGAAAGATGCGCCATTCTCGCTATACAACCGTAAATGGCCTCTACACACTTATTACCCGCCACTACCACCAGCTACGTTTACTGATTCGGCAAATGGTCGAATTCAGATCATTGATAGCCTTGTGTGTAGCGGTAGTTATGTACGTGGTTCGCGTATTGAAAAGAGTGTACTGGGCTTCCGCAGCAATATCGCATCAGCGTGTGATATTAGCGAAAGCATCTTACTCGGTGATGTAAAAGTGGGTGAGGGTTGTATCTTGCGCCGCGTTATCATTGATAAAGACGCAGATATCGCACCGGGTACACAGATTGGTGTAAATCTGACAGAAGACAAAAAGCATTACCACGTATCTGACGATGGTGTTGTAGTGATTTCTAAAGGAGCACGAGTTGGTTACTAAGACTCTCTCGGTACTTTTTGTAGCGTCTGAAGTTGAAGGCTTGATTAAAAGTGGTGGCTTGGCTGATGTAGCCAAGGCACTGCCGAAAGCGTTGCAAACACTCGAACAGGACGTTCGAGTGACTATCCCCGCATATAGAAACATTCCAAACATTGATTCAGCAGAAGTTATTTTATCGACTGAACTCGATCATTGGCCTCATACGGCTTATCAAGTTAAAAAACTGAGCGTAGAAGGCGTTCCAGTTTTTGGTATTGAATGTGCCAAGTATTTCGACCGCCCGGAAATGTACGCAGAAAACAATCAAGCTTATGCTGATAACGGAGAGCGCTTCTCGTTCTTTAGTGCAGCCTGTCTTGATATGCTTCCTAAGCTTGGTTTTCAACCGGATATCATTCATGCAAATGACTGGCATACTGGTTTCGTTCCTTTCTTGCTTAAATCGCGTTATCAACAACACGATTTCTTTGAAAATACGCGCAGTGTTATCTCGATCCACAATGCGGTTTTCAAAGGTGTGTTCGCATACGATGAACTTCAATTCCTGCCAGAGATGCACAGTTATAATGTCCCAGAAGCTTCAGTGAGTGACACTCATGTCACTATGCTAAGAGCTGGCGTGATGTGCGCGGATAAAGTGAACGCAGTAAGTCCTACCTATGCAGAAGAGTTGAAAACGGAATTAGGTAGCCACGGTATGGCTGCAGAATTCCAACACAGATCGGCTGATCTGTTCGGCATTTTGAATGGGTGTGATTACGGGGCTTGGAATCCGGAAACTGATGCTTTCCTACCTCGTAAATACAAAGCGACCAAGCACAGCATGGCTCGCGGAAAATCAGCTTGTAAGCAAAAACTGCAACAAGATGTAGGTTTACCCGTTGCCGACTGCGCGGTTTATGGCATGGTTTGTCGCTTGACGAATCAAAAAGGTGTTCATTACTTACTGCCTATCATCGAACAGTTTTTGAAAAATGATCTTCAGATCGTGATTGTCGGTACTGGCGATCCGGTTTTGGCTAGTCAATTGAAAGAGCTATCAGCGCTTCACTCAGATAAGTTCTCGTTCGTGGAAGCGTACAATAATGAACTTGCGCACTTGGTTGAAGCAGGCTCTGATTTCTTCTTGATGCCTTCGGAATTTGAACCGTGTGGCTTAAACCAAATCTACAGCATGGCTTACGGTACTTTGCCGATTGTTCGTTCTGTGGGAGGTTTAAAAGACAGCGTGAATGATTACGATGAAGATCCTGAAGTCGCGACTGGGTTTGCTTTTGAAGAGCCAACACCGCAAGCGTTATTGGCTGTGTTACATCGTTCATTACTGCTTTACGCACAAAACCCATCTGAAATTAAGCGTGTTCAGCTTTATGCGATGCAGCGAGATTTTAGTTGGGAAGATGCGGCTAAAGAATACCTAGCTATGTACCATTCAGCATTTTAACTTGTTGACTTAGTTTTAAAATTAGCTGGCGAGCAACAACCGCTCGTAATAAATGAAGGCGCTCTAATTGTAGAGTGCCTTTTTGTTTCCTGGTCAGAGCACATCACGTTTACGAAGACAAAGCTTGCAAACTCATTTTTGTCAGGTAGAAAAGGTGAGGTAGGTATTCACATGACTAATGATAGGTTTGACACTATTATCACTTAAAGTTCTTAATAGCGTGGTATCCTTAGTCATCGCCTCGTGATGAGGCATAGCTCCATTCCAATAATTGAAGCGATAGGTATGTCTGAGAGTTTACTATTTCATAAAACATTTACTCACCCTACGAGCGATGAGTGGGTTGTATTTGTGCATGGCGCAGGAGGCAGTTCCTCCATCTGGTTCAAGCAGATCAAAGCGTATAAACAGCATTTCAACTTACTTCTCATTGATCTGAGAGGGCACGGTAAATCAGACAATATACTTAAAGGGCTGATTTCGAATCGTTATACGTTCAAATCGGTGACGCTTGATATTCTTAAAGTGTTAGACCATCTTAAGATCCGTTCTGCACATTTCGTTGGCATGTCTTTGGGCACGATTATTGTGCGTAACGTTGCCGAACTGGCGGCTGGCCGTGTACGTTCAATGGTACTGGGTGGCGCTGTCACCAAGCTAAACACTCGCTCTCAAGTGTTAATCAAGTTGGGTAACCTCAGCAAGCACATCATTCCTTACATGTGGTTATACAGCCTTTTTGCTTATGTTGTGATGCCACAAAAAAGCCAAAAAGAGTCTCGTCACCTTTTTATCCGCGAAGCTAAAAAGCTGTGCCAGAAAGAGTTTAAGCGCTGGTTTATCTTAACGGCTGATGTAAACCCCTTGATGAAATATTTTAAAGATAGAGAGCTACCAATACCGACTCTTTATTTGATGGGCGAACGCGACTACATGTTTATTAAGCCGGTAAAAGAAATGGTCGCAGCGCATGAGTCGAGCGAGCTAGTAGAAATCCCGAATTGTGGACACGTATGTAACGTGGAAAACCCTGAAGAGTTTAATCAGCGTTCGATTGCGTTTATTCAAAAACAAATTCAATGATTTTCTAGGTGTGAAATCAAAGATGATGATTTAATCGAATTGAAATAAAAACGGGAAGCTAACTTTAGCTTCCCGTTTTTATTTTTGGAGGAGGTATCTGACCGAATCGTTCTATCAGGTTGGCTTTGTTTCCTAAATC